>NZ_AP041606.1:2015000-2018434 GCF_055381765.1 Thermodesulfovibrio sp. TK500a | reverse complement strand
ACTCAATGCTCGACATTCCAATACCCAAAAGGCTGAGGAATCTTCTTTCAATTATAAAATCTACTTTGTTGACTATCAGTCAGCCCGATTGGGACCAGCTGAATATGATATAGCTTCTCTACTCTGGGACCCCTATGTAGAGTTAAATGATGAAATAAGGCAGGAACTTGTAAATTATTATATTGAGAAATCTTCTAACTACTCAGCCTTTAGCATAAGCCCTTCAAACTTTCTTGAGGAACTTTACCTATGCAGGATTCAAAGACACATGCAAGCACTTGGTGCTTATGGCTTTTTATCTCTAAAACGAGGCAAAAGAAACTTCCTTAAATTTATTCCTGCAGCAATAAAATTGCTTTATCAGGATATTGAAGAATGTCCGATTGAGTTACCAAGATTGAAAGAACTCATTCTTCGAATGAGGGAAAAATTATCTTTCAAAATTAGTGCTCATAATATTTAAAAAATATGAAATGGATAGCTTAGTTATGATTTATTAGAATATAATTTCATAAGTAAGGATTAAATTCATTATGATATTGAAGGTCATTGAAAATATTTGGGGTGAAAAGTTAGAGATAGGTTACAGAGGAAGCCCTTTTACAAAGGATGTTATTGTAATAATTCTTATAACTGTTCTTGTAATTGTTGAAATTCCAATAATTCTGTTTTTTCTTAAAAAAGTTGCCTCAACAGATTTCAATTTTTTATTTCTCTCTCTTGCTTTGATAGCCCTTTTATTAGGAGTTGTTATTATGTTTTTTCTTTCCTCTCCGCCTAAACTTTTAAATCTCAGTGTTTCAAAGGCAAAGGGAGAAATTGAGCTTATATGGAGAAGAAATTTACTATTTAAATCACAACAAATAATATCCAACCAATTAATTGATGAAATGTCAATCAATATTATAGATACCAAGCCTCAGAGCATTATAAAGATGGAAATTGAAAAATTCAATGGAGAAAAAATAAGCTTTCGCTTTTCACTTGCGTCATCTGATTTTCATGAAAGACTAAGTGAAATCCTGTGGAACCTTGCCGTAATCATAGGCTTTAAAAGTTATACTGCAAACAGAGGAGTATCAAGCTACAGAGTGTTATTTACTAAATCGTTAGAGGGAAACTCTAATATTGATAATTTTCAGAGAGAGCTAAAATTTGAAAATGACATAGAAAAAATCAGTGATATTAAAATTCCAGACCTTACAATAAGGGAATTCTCAGAGGCAAAAATTTCACTTTATAAGAAATCGAATTTTTATGACATAATACGGCTGATTTTTTTGTTTGTAATCTTTCCTGCTGTTTTGAGCTTTGCCTTCATGGTAAAAAGTCCAGATTATTATGTTCATGTAGCAGTAGCCTTGATGGTCTATATTTTCATAGGCTACATGATTCGCAAACTTATCAGTCCTATGGAGACAACCATTGACATATTAAGAAGCATCGTTAAAGTAAAAAAGTTATTTTTCTCCTATTCATTTCCATTATCCCAGATTTATCAACTTGAGCTTTCAGACCAGATTTCAAGTAGAACAGGCACTTTAATATTCCATGTTAATGCAAGATTAAAGAGTGGTAAAGCATATCAGCTTTTTTATACAGAATTTAGTAATAAAGATGACAAAAAGTATGAGGTCTTTGAAAATATTATGCTTTTGCTAAAAATTATCCAGTCAAAGCTAAATGTTGAAATAAAAGATAAGACAAAACATATTTAAGATATTTTTTGGGCAAAAAGACAAATCTAAATCCGGCTTAACTTCATAATCAAATCAATAATATGCTTTGCTGAAATTTCTTCGTAATCAAGAAGTTTCTCGGGTGTGCCACTCTTTGGAATTTTTCTGCAAGCAAGACTATAAACTCTATCAGGGCATACTTCAGCTTTTACAGCCTCTCCGATTCCACCTGCTGGATAATGGTCTTCAACGGTTATTATTGCTTTCGTTTCAGAAAGTGCTTTTTTCAAAGTCTCCACATCCAAGGGCTTTACACTGTAAAGGTCTATAACTCTGGCAAAAATTCCTTTGTTTTTTAGTTCTTCATATGCCTTCAATGCTTCATGCAATGTAATACCTGCTCCTACAACTGTGACTAAATCTTTATCGGATGCTTTCAAAACTTTTGCCCCTCCAATCGGAAACTCTTCATCATAACTATAAATTACTGGCGTTGCAGAACGTGTAGTTCTAATGTAAACAATTCCTTCATGTTTAGCAGCTTCTCTTACAAGCTTTTCCGTTGATACTGCATCACTTGGATAAAGCACCACACTATTGAGAATACTACGCATCATGGCTATGTCTTCAAGCCCCATCTGGCTTGGTCCATCCTGCCCAATTGATACACCAGCGTGGGAGCCAACAAACTTTATATTTGCCTTACTGTATTGAGCCATTCTTATGTGGTCAAAGGCACGGGTAAGAAAGGCAGCAAAAGTTGATACAAAGGGAATTTTTCCTCTTAATGCAAGCCCTACAGCCATACCCACCATGTTTTGTTCTGCTACAAAGCATTCAAAAAATCTTTCAGGATAATATTTTTTAAATATCTCTGCATATGTAGAGTTACTCACCTCTGCATCTAAAACAACTATATCTGGAAACTCAAAAAATATCTTAACCAGAGCCTCGCCATAGGCACGCCTTGTTGCCACCATTTCACCAATACTGTATTTTTTGCTGAACTCTTTTTTCTCTATGGGTTGAGGACTTGGAGACAATTTCTCAGGCTTCTTTACTGAAGCTGTAACTTTCTTTATTTCACCGAACTCTTTTATAGCCTCTTCAAACTCTATCTCAGTCAGTGCTACGCCGTGTCTACCTTCTTTATCTTCAAGAAACGATATACCCTTACCCTTTATCGTTTTAGCTATAATCATCGTAGGATTATCGCTTTTTAATGCCTCATCATAGGCTTCAAAAATCTGTTCATAGTTGTGTCCATCAATACATATTGTTTTCCAACCAAAAGCAGAGATTCTTCTTTCATATGCTCCGAGGTCATGTCCATACATTGTTTCACCACGCTGACCAAGCCTGTTTACATCAATTATTCCAATTAGATTGTCAAGCCGATAGTGTGAAGCAAGTTGAATTGCCTCCCAAACAGAACCCTCAGCCATTTCACTGTCACCAATTAGAACAAATACTCTGTAAGGGAGTCTATCTATGTATTTTCCATTTACTGCCATTCCAACTCCGATTGAAAGTCCTTGCCCAAGTGAGCCTGTGGAAGCCTCTGAATAGGGAAAAGCTCTTACGGGATGACCCTCAAGGGATGAGCCAAACTTTCTTAAAGTTAAAAGCTCTTCTTCAGATACCTTGCCTGCCACTGTCCAGAGAGAATAAAGAAGAGGTGCTGCATGTCCTTTTGAAAATATTAGTCTATCATTGTTAGGATTATTTGGATTATCTGCATCAAAATGAAAAAAG